>NZ_JAGFPG010000028.1:0-729 GCF_025962675.1 Candidatus Symbiopectobacterium sp. NZEC127 | reverse complement strand
AGGTACGATTAAAACGGTCGCCCCCGCCCCAATTATCGTTCCCGCCAAACGATACACGCTTCGACTTAGGGAAGCGCCAACCGAGGTTTGCGAAACAATATAGACAGTGATGATTGCCCAAGACGGTTTATCCAACCCTATCGATAAGGCGATGTAATAAGCCAGCATCGCTGCCGCAAAACTCTTGGCGGAATACAGCAAGGCATTGGCATCACCCACCAACGTGGGTGAGAACAAATACCTTCTGGCACGGCGCAGTACGACATATTTATTCCGCAATAAGCGGAGGAGGAAGAAGTCTGTTTTGCTCATGCCGATAATTATTACCGGGTTGCACACTTCATTAAATACTATATTCTGTCAAAAAATACCTAAATATAGCCAATGATATGCAACCACGGTACGCCACCACACTCTTTGACCCCGATTCAACACAGTGCCCGGCAGTCGCACGGCATATTGATTTCGTTGATTACGAAGCAGAAGTGCCCGTTCATACACACCGTAAGGGACAATTGATTATTGCGCTTTATGGCGCTGTTATCTGTCGCGCGGAGAATGACATATGGATCGTTCCTCCTCACTGTGCTGTATGGATCCCTGGCGGAATGCCTCACAGCATCAAAGCGACTTGGAACGCGCATCTCAACTATTTATTCATTGAACCCGGAGCCGCTGCACTGCCAGATAAATGTTGCGCTCTGGCCATTTCCCAACTGATAAAAGAAC
>NZ_JAGFPG010000027.1:0-752 GCF_025962675.1 Candidatus Symbiopectobacterium sp. NZEC127 | reverse complement strand
ATTTCTGCGCCATCGGCAAGGCATGGTATTGACCGATTGCGGCGAAGCCTATTTTCGTCATGCCAGTCTGATCATGGAAGAGTTGCGCGTGGCGCGAGAAGATATCCAGCAGCGACTCGGGCAAGCCTCAGGCCGCGTCAACATTGGTATTGGTGCCAGCGTTGCCCACACGGTCATGCCCGAGATCATCAAGCGCTTCCATCGTCTTTACCCTCAGGTCAAACTGCGTATCACTGAGGGGCAATTGGTCGCCATGATCCATGAATTGCGCCAGGGAGAGCTGGATTTCACCATCAATACCTATTCGGGCTCATCCTATGATAACGAGCTGTTATACGAAAAACTGATGGAAAAAGAGTATTGCGTGGTAGTTAGGCGCGATCACCCGTTGGTGCACGTCAATAGCCTGGAGGATCTGATGGAGTATGAATGGACGATGCCCACGCCGCGCGGCAGTTATTACACACAGTTGTATGAGCTGTTTGCCACTTTGCCCAAGCAGCCGCGCGTGAGCGTCACCTGCGAGACACTGCTTTCCAACATCAGCCTGGTTACCCAGACTGATTTTATCAGCATTCTGTCACGCGACATCACGCGAGACCCTATTCTGGGTGAGCGGCTACGCGTACTGGAGTTGGACCAGCCGCTTCCCAAGGCGACGTTCTATTTGATACAGCGCAAAGATACCATGCTCTCCCCGATGGGGGCACAGCTGGCAAAGCTGTTTCGCCGCTACTGTCAGCAATAGTGCA
>NZ_JAGFPG010000026.1:0-833 GCF_025962675.1 Candidatus Symbiopectobacterium sp. NZEC127 | reverse complement strand
CGCTCTATCTGATGTCGTTTCTCATAAAAAAAATCTTTGACCGTTACTCTGTCATCACCGGAAGCCAAACTGAGCGCCAGATCGCCATAATTGGAGCTCGTCAATCCGCCTCGCCGCGCCACCACCACCTGTTCCGGGCTTATTCCCTCACCGAACCGCAGCACATCCACATCACCAGATTCACTGCTGTGTTCGGCAATGACATCCTGACCGCCGCCGCGGCTGAACAAGTAGGTGTCGCTGCCATTTCCTCCTTCAAGACGGTCATTGCCCTGACCACCTTCCAGCATATCGCGACCCTGCCCCCCTTCCAGCGTGTCATTGCCCTCATCACCTGTCAGCACATCATTACCGGCCCCGCCGTCCAACCTGTCAGCACCACTGCCCCCCGCCAACCTGTCGTTACCGTTTTCGCCCCTCAATACATCATTACCCACTCCGCCATCCAGTGTATCGTCCTCCGGCCCCCCCTCCAGCGTGTCATCCCCCGCATCTCCATACAGATAGTCCTTTCCCCTGTTGCCATTCAGGCGGTCATCCCCCCCACCGCCATGTATCTCACTCCCTTCTTCATAGCCCCACAGCGTCTGCGCCTCTTCTGTACCTCGCAGCAGCATCGCTTTTATGGTATCCACATCCCATGCGGTACCCTCAGCAAACTCGACACGCTCTATCTGATGTCGTTTCTCATAAAAAAAATCTTTGACCGTTACTCTCTCATCTCCGGACTCAAAACCGAGTTCCAGATCGCCATAATTGGAGCTCGTCAATCCGCCTCGCCGCGCCACCACCACCTGTTCCGGGCTTATTCCCTCACCGAACCGCAGCACATC
>NZ_JAGFPG010000025.1:0-835 GCF_025962675.1 Candidatus Symbiopectobacterium sp. NZEC127 | reverse complement strand
AATCAAACATTCACGGGAATCGCCATTGGAGGATAGTGAATTGACTGAAGGAACATTTTCCGCATCCTCTGCCATGTCTATCGCCGAGTTCGAGCGCAAATTAGCCGCCAGAGACAAAACGATTGATGTGCTAAAGCGCCGTATCTTGCGAGAGACAGCGCAAGATCATGCCACGCCTTTCGCAATACTGAGGCAAAATGTAGGCTTGGAAAAAGTGGTCGCCCGTAAAACGTTGGAATTAGAAAATGAACGTTACGAGTTAGAAAAAGCACTGAAAGAGCTTCGTTTAACCCAAGTTCAATTGCTACAAGCACAAAAGATGGAATCCATTGGGCAACTCGCGGCGGGGATTGCCCACGAAATAAATACACCGACACAATACGTTTGTGACAACGTGGGCTTTGTTAAAACAGCAACAACGTCACTGATCGCTTTGTTGGACACGGCGCTGGCACTGATCGATACAACACGGGAGAAACTCGCTGAAGACCCCCCCCTAAGGGAGTTCGACACCCTCCGAAAACGAACGAAAGTGGAATTCTTATGCCGCCAACTCCCAAGCGCCTTAGATGAATCGTTGGAAGGCCTTGGGCATATCACCAAGATTGTGGCTGCCATGAAAGAATTCTCGCATCCTTCGCACAATGAAAAAGAAATGGTCGACGTCCGCGATGTGATCAACACCACAGCAACCGTCGCCCGTAATGAAAGGAAATACGTTGCTGAACTAGAGACACACTTTGAGCATGAATTACCCAAGCTCCCCTGTCTGAGAGACGCCATTGGGCAGGCTATTCTAAATCTGATAGTGAATGCAGCCCACGCTATTGCAGAT
>NZ_JAGFPG010000024.1:0-859 GCF_025962675.1 Candidatus Symbiopectobacterium sp. NZEC127 | reverse complement strand
CAGGTTATATATATGGGCGCGTTTGAATCCGGTTTTAGACTCAACCTCTGGACGACGTAAAATACGGCGTTCTGGCAATGGTGTCGTGTTTTCTGCGTTCACTATTGTCACTCCTTAGTGCTTGGTAGCGTTTATGAGTTCTATTAACTATTAAAAAGACCTCATCATTCCGTTTCATCAAACAATAGGGATGTACTAGTTACGGTTTCTTAGCTGACTTAAAAAAGAGATTGCTGGATATATTTGCCAGCATTTATCTGGACTTTCGTCCAGCAATGTTTATGAAGAATAAATGGCGGTACAGTGCTTCTGTTGTCGGTGTTTTTGCGAATGAAATAGAACCCAGTTCAATGGGTTCTATTGTGTCGTTAACCAAACTGAAAATGTCAGATTTCATGTGAATTAAATGATTGCTTAATATTCATTTGGTTAATTGACGTTGAATGGACTGCATCACAACGTTAACGGATAATGAAGGTATCAGCCACTAACTGTGCTGGTCGTATGATAGACAAATAAAGTAAGACATTAACTGATGCAACTTACCCATCCTAAGGCACTTCTTTGGGCGCTGCCTGCATGTGAGCGGGCTGCAATTCGCCAATTTCAAGTGCACGTTTGATAAAACGCTCCAACTCCGGCGAGTAATATTTTTCCGTCGTGATGATATTGGTCGATGAGTCTGGGATATCGTAAGATGTTGCCCGTATAATTATATTCGGGTGGTTATACAATGAGAGTTGTGACTCAAGACCAATGCCGATACCGTATCCGGCAGCCACTAGCATGAGCATCGCTTCGTGGCCGGAAATGTACTCGGCAATATTAGGTTGTGGTAAGAACGCATCATTAAACCAGC
>NZ_JAGFPG010000023.1:0-882 GCF_025962675.1 Candidatus Symbiopectobacterium sp. NZEC127 | reverse complement strand
CGAAATATCTAAAGAAAATAGTGGGTTTTTTATATACAGGAATGGCAGATTAATACGCTGGGGAGATGATTTGGATGGAATAATAACAAAGGACGATTTTAATGTAAGAATAAGGATGGATTTAGAAACTGCTCATGATGATGTGCTGCATGTTGATATTACAAAGCAAAGATTAGAAATTGATGATGAAACCCGAAATAAATTAAAGGCTATAGTTGATAAGGCTTTAGTTACTGCAAAAAATATTCGAGTTGATTGTCAGGATAAATTAAAATCAACTAAAAATGAAGAGGGGTTAGGGTTTACTGCAACTATAGAAAACGTATCGGAGGATGATCCTGATTTAATTACAGGTCAGCTAAACTCTGAGATCATTAAGAGAAGAAATGACAGTGCTATAGATGGCGAAAATGCTAAGCAAGAATTAGACATCAAAATAGATGATGAAGCTCATCATAGTTTCAGGAAGATTGTATATTCAGAAAAAGTCGATTACGGGATGGTGTGGAAAGCGTTTTATGATGCAACGGAGGGGGTTTTTGTAGGTATTAATAAAAATCATCCTTTCTATAAGGAGTTTTTATCTAGGTACCCTGAAAACAGTACGGAACGTATTGTTTCAGAAGCATTAATTTTTTCTGTTGGTCTTGCTGAAAGAAATACACGTGATAACTTTGTAGAGGTTGATGTAGAGATTTTTAATAGAATCTTTAAGAAATTCCACAACAATGTAAATAATTGGTTGGCCGAATGGTCGGGTGAAAATATTAACTTGGCAGAATAATGATTAAGAGTAATGGTGTATTAGTTGGAGCAAGGTATTGCTCCAATATATATTTTATTATTCACAATGGTTATTTATACATTGGTGAGACTGGAGGT
>NZ_JAGFPG010000022.1:0-891 GCF_025962675.1 Candidatus Symbiopectobacterium sp. NZEC127 | reverse complement strand
TGGTTTTTTCATAGTGGCTGGACTCTTCCATCGCCTGGGCATAGAGGAATCCCCCCTTGGCCGCCGCATCTAGCGCCCCTTTAGCAATAAGTTGTGTCGCCTGAAACAGGATGCTGCCGTTGGAAAGCAGGGTTAGGACACCTCCGCTGTTAAGGGTGGCATTTTTCTGTGTCACGGTTTCGCTGTACGCATTTCCTCCTTCGCGGTAGATATGATTACTTACCGCGTTCAGTTCCATTTTTCCGCCGGAACTGAGCGTCATATCGTTTTCGGAAGAGAAATCCGTGCCATTAGCGATGAAATCCCCATTGGCGGCCAGCGTCAGTTTTTTTCCTGCATGCACACGCGCCGTGAGATAGCGATCGTCTTTGTTATTGTCATTGGTGCTATCAAGGGCTGAATAGCCCGTTGCGAAGAGGCTCAGGTTGTTGCCTGCCAGCAGGGTGGTATTCCCCTGTGCAGAGAGATCAGCGGATTGAGCCAGTAAATCTCTTCCACTGGAGATCAGTAACTGATTACCCGCGCTAAGGCGACTGCTTAACTCCGCCTTTCGTGATTCAGGAAAAAGGGACTCAGGTATGGTCACCAGTGATTTTGGGGTGAGGTTTATGTCCTCCCCGGCCGTCAGGCTAATATTTTTTGTAGCATTCAGTGTCATGCCTGCGATATCAAGGTTTTTTCCTGCATTAAACGTAATATCGCCTATGGAATCCATAATACTGAATTTTTTCAATGCGTCATTAAAATAAGCCAGTTTTTCAACATCAGAACTTACGGTGCCGAGTCGTTCTAGTTGTAGAAAGTCTTCATCACTTTTTATGGTCAGATTTTGACCTGAAGTTAAGGTTGTATTAATATTCTTTCCGAAGAAAACACCCAACAATCCAAGAT
>NZ_JAGFPG010000021.1:0-931 GCF_025962675.1 Candidatus Symbiopectobacterium sp. NZEC127 | reverse complement strand
TAACGCTTGCACCCTCCGTATTACCGCGGCTGCTGGCACGGAGTTAGCCGGTGCTTCTTCTGCGAGTAACGTCAATCGACAAGGTTATTAACCTTATCGCCTTCCTCCTCGCTGAAAGTGCTTTACAACCCGAAGGCCTTCTTCACACACGCGGCATGGCTGCATCAGGCTTGCGCCCATTGTGCAATATTCCCCACTGCTGCCTCCCGTAGGAGTCTGGACCGTGTCTCAGTTCCAGTGTGGCTGGTCATCCTCTCAGACCAGCTAGGGATCGTCGCCTAGGTGAGCCGTTACCCCACCTACTAGCTAATCCCATCTGGGCACATCCGATGGCGTGAGGCCCGAAGGTCCCCCACTTTGGTCTTGCGACGTTATGCGGTATTAGCTACCGTTTCCAGTAGTTATCCCCCTCCATCAGGCAGTTTCCCAGACATTACTCACCCGTCCGCCGCTCGTCACCCAGGGAGCAAGCTCCCTTGTGCTACCGCTCGACTTGCATGTGTTAGGCCTGCCGCCAGCGTTCAATCTGAGCCATGATCAAACTCTTCAATTTAAAGTTTGATTTGCTTCTACTCGAGAAGCGATGCTCAAAGAATTATTACTGTTAGTTCGTAATGAATTAACTGTTGTTCACTCTTCAAGACTTTTATTTTTTAAGCCCGTAGGCTTTACGATAAAGTCCTGTGAGTGCCCACACAGATTGTCTGATTAATTGTTAAAGAGCGTTGCCACATCTACCGTGGCGCGGGAGGCGTATATTACGCTGCACCGCTGAAAAGTCAACGTTAATTTTTCAATTTCGCGTCTGGCTTTTCGTTTTACTTCTTACCGTTACCACAACCGCGTGTCGCTGTTGCCGTGTCAGTGGAGGCGCAGTATAGACACTTCTCGTGCCCTGACAAGGGCTAATTTCAATTTTATTTCTGAGTGC
>NZ_JAGFPG010000020.1:0-947 GCF_025962675.1 Candidatus Symbiopectobacterium sp. NZEC127 | reverse complement strand
CGGTAGTGACGCCTTTCAGGAGCAACTGCTGATAAAAAGCCATCCGTTTTTTCAGGCTGGCATTGCGTTCTAATTCTGCAGCGACTGCAGTCCGAATCGCTGCAATTTCATGTTCTTTGGTGTCGATTCTTTCACGTAAACGTTGACGTTCTCCGTCCCCCTCTATACGCCGTTCCACCACGCGTTTTTGCAACTCGGTTATTTGACGCTGAGCTGCGTCCTGCACTGCTTGATTCATCCCACCTCCGACGTATGTTACATCGCGCGAAAGCGTCGCAATGATGTCCCCTTTTTTTACTCTTTCCCCCTGGCTTACCCCTATACTGCCTATTACCCCATCTTGATTAAACACCGCCTCAGCAGCGGCAGGTGTATAGATCACTCGACCGTTTACTGGGACCCTCTGTGCATAGGGGGTAAATAAAAGGAGGACTGCCACCAGCAAAACGCCAACAGAGCACCACAGAGCTGTCGGTAACACTGATGGCGCTGATACAGTGAAATCACCCAACCACGCGTTATTTTTATACTCTAGCGCCTCGGGGCGAAAAACAGAGTGATCGTTGTTCATCGTACTAACGACTGATATGGAGCATGCGTTCAGGCATATCGATGATCACCTTGTGACCCCGCATAAATTTCATGCCCAGCAGCCCATCAAAATCCACTTCCGGGGGCGTTTTCCCATTGGTTACGATAGCCAAATCATCACGAAACTTTCCTGCATCATCTGTAAAAATGATTTTTGATACCCTGCAATCTAAGTTGGATGCTTCAGGCTCAATAACACGGCAACCAGAAAAAAGGGTGCCTGCAGGTAAGCGGTCGGAAAACAGGAGAGAGTGGCTGGCACCCGTATCGACAATCAAACGCAAAGGTGTGTTGCGCACAGCTGCTGTAATACGTAATCCAGACGCTGTTTTCTCTATTGGATAAGATGACCAGTT